>NZ_LNRB01000040.1:0-6849 GCF_001557945.1 Vibrio sp. CUB2
GAGTGTCGTACTCTACGTGAGAAGTAGCGATTGTGATACCGCGCTCACGCTCTTCTGGAGCGTTATCGATAGATGCGAAGTCACGAGCAGCACCGCCGTATACTTTAGCAAGTGTTGTACAGATAGCAGCTGTTAGAGTAGTTTTACCGTGGTCAACGTGGCCGATAGTACCAACGTTTACGTGCGGTTTTACACGTTCAAATTTTTCTTTAGACATGAGTAGTCCCTCTAGGTACGGATTTAGGTGGCCCGAATTGACCACGCAACCAAAAAAGATAATTGGTAAATCTTATATCAAAAGGAAATAACTTTAAGAGCTGGTGCTGATAGGCAGACTCGAACTGCCGACCTCATCCTTACCAAGGATGCGCTCTACCACCTGAGCTATATCAGCACTCAAATTAGAGTGGAGCGGGCAGCGGGAATCGAACCCGCATCATCAGCTTGGAAGGCTGAGGTAATAGCCATTATACGATGCCCGCAACACGTAACTCTGAGAGCTATTTCCTAAAGAATATGGTGGAGGGGGACGGATTCGAACCATCGAAGGCAGTGCCGGCAGATTTACAGTCTGCTCCCTTTGGCCACTCGGGAACCCCTCCAAAATTTCATGCCATTCTTACTACAATTGCTTCTAATGAAACATGAAAGAATGGTGCCGACTACCGGAATCGAACTGGTGACCTACTGATTACAAGTCAGTTGCTCTACCTACTGAGCTAAGTCGGCATAAGTGGTGCGCATTCTATTGAATGATTTTCTAGGTTGCAATAGCTATTTTAAAAAAAATCGTAAAATTCGACTTTTTAGAATCGATTGCTGCAAAATCATACAAACCTCCCTTTTTAAAGCAAACTTTCGAGCTTTGTCGTTTGCTTTGCTCGGAGCTTGTTGTATGTTCTTGCTCTCTATGAAACCAAGGATAAAAGAGATCCATGAGTCCATTTTTGTCATTTGACCGTGCGGAATGGGCAGAGTTACGTAATTCTGTTCCTATGACACTCTCTGAAGACGACTTAAAAGCGCTTCAAGGCATTAATGAAAACCTCACTATGGAGGAAGCGGTAGAGATCTACCTTCCTTTGTCTCGTCTATTGAATTTATACGTTCAAGCTCGTCAAAGTCGCAACTCCGTCTTACAGGAATTCCTGAATACGGAAGAGCACGCTCCACCATTCGTGATTGGTATTGCGGGAAGTGTTGCAGTAGGAAAAAGCACGACAGCGAGACTTCTTAAAGCCCTGCTTTCTCGCTGGGAGAACCACCCTAAAGTCGCCTTAGTGACAACAGACGGTTTCTTATATCCAAAGAAAGTATTAGAAGATAAAGGCATCATGCATCGTAAAGGCTTTCCCGAGTCTTACGATATCAAACGCTTGGTAGAATTTGTTTCTGATGTAAAAGCTGGCCAGCCTAACTTAGAAGTGCCTGTCTATTCGCATATCACTTACGACATTACAGACGAAAAGAAAAAAGTGGATCGCCCTGATGTGTTAATCATTGAAGGGTTAAACGTTTTACAGAGCGGAATGGATTACCCTCACGATCCGCATCGCGTATTTGTTTCTGACTTCCTAGATTTTTCTATCTATGTGGATGCAGAAACAGACACCATTGAGCAATGGTATATAGAAAGATTCTTGAAGTTTCGTAGAGGTGCCTTTACTAAGCCAGGCTCTTACTTTAGCCACTATACCCAGCTATCTGTAGACGAGGCGAAAAATAAAGCTAAAGACATATGGCATTCAATCAACGGGTTGAACTTAGAACACAATATCCTTCCAACTCGTGAAAGGGCTCATCTGATTCTGCATAAAGGCCCAAGCCATTTGGTGGATAAGGTTTCTTTGAGAAAGTAACCTTATCCTTAATGACGGGGCTAGTCATTTTTTCTTAAGGAGATCTCTCCGCCAACATAGGTCTCCAATCCATTTTTAGTTTCAAGCACTACCCCACCTTGCTGGTCGATGCCTTTCACTACTCCATGAATCTCTCTTGGCCCCATCAGCAGCTTAACTGAGCGTCCAATAAAATTATCTAAACGATTCCAGCGGTCAACAAAACCTGCCAGTCCTGCCATTTCATATTCTTCTAGCGCGTTCTTCCAATGCTCGATTAGCTTTATCGCTAGCTGAGCGCGGTCAATCAAAACACCATCACTCACTTGGTTCAGAGTCGTCCAAGGTTGATCAATTTCTGGCTGCATATCTGGCATTCCGATATTTAACCCCATGCCGATCACCAAATGCGCTGCTCCACCGGCCTGACCCGACATTTCCACCAAAATGCCCGCCAATTTCTTATCTTGGTAATAGATGTCATTCGGCCACTTCAATTTGACGCCATCGATACCAAGGCTTTCTATTGCCTCTACAGCAGCGATACCAACAACCAAGCTCAAGCCCATCGCTGCAGCCATACCAGCATCCAATCGCCAGTACATCGATAAGTAAAGGTTTGTTCCAAAGGGAGATATCCACTGGCGTCCACGCCTTCCTCGCCCTTTTGCCTGATACTCTGCAAGACAGACTCGCCCTTTGTCTGACTCATTCACTTTATCAAGCAAGTATTGGTTAGTAGAGTCAATAACCGAGATCAACTCTATTGGCGTCTCTACTTTGGCTTGCAATTGAGTCTCATCGAGCAACTGCAAAGGCTGGGCTAGCTGATAGCCTCGCCCTTGGATACGGTAAATATCCACCCCCCAGTCATTAAGCCCTTTGATATGCTTAGCAATGGCAGCTCGAGAGATACCTAACTCCTGCCCTAGCGCTTCTCCTGAATGGAAATCTCCGTCACTGAGCGCTTTGAGAATATGCAATTTTACTGAGTGTTCTTTTCTCATTGCATTGCCTCAATTTCAGCCAAATTGGTCTCGCCCTTGCTATTCATAAAGCGGACTTCATGCTCTAGTTCAATTTGGTATTTATCCCAAACTGTCTTCTTCACTAAAGAAGCCAACTCGACCACATCGCTAGCACTGCAATTATCTACATTGGTTAATACTAAAGCTTGCAATGGGTTCACCTGAGCCCCATTGACTGACACGCCTTTGAGCCCGCATTGGTCAATCAACCAACCAGCCGCAACCTTCATCCCCTCTTTTGCTGGGTAAGCCACCATGTTGCTATGTTTCTGAATGAGTTGATCATAATGATCTTGGCTGATCACGGGATTTTTGAAGAAACTACCCGCATTGCCCACTTTTGTAGGA
This sequence comes from Vibrio sp. CUB2, assembly GCF_001557945.1. NCBI lineage: Bacteria > Pseudomonadati > Pseudomonadota > Gammaproteobacteria > Vibrionales > Vibrionaceae > Vibrio > Vibrio sp. CUB2. Next base: position 3,215 of record NZ_LNRB01000040.1, read on the forward strand.
TCCGGTAATTTTTCCATGCGCACTTGGCAAACACGTTCAAAAATAGCGAGTGGGGTGAGCTCTTCTTCTGGAATACTTTGTAGAGGGCCATACTGATTAATAGCTTGCCATTGCTTAGGCAACTTGAGACCAACCGCAGTAATAAAACACTTCTCATATAGTTCATGCTTGAAGATAGAGTCGCGATAACCAAACAAGCACTCTTCGGCACTCATTCGTTTAGTATCAAAACTAGTCAAATCAAGAATGTCGACATATTCACAAATATCTTGTAGCTCTAAACCATAAGCACCGATATTTTGAATTGGCGCCGAACCCGCACACCCTGGGATAAGCGCAAGGTTTTCCATGCCGCCCATCTCTTGCTTAACACTCCATTCGACCAAATCAGGCCAATCTTCTCCCCCCTCAATATGCAGTAAGTAATGCTCATCCGTTTCAGTCACGGTTTTACCCATTAAACGGTTGATGATCACCATGCCTTCATAGTGCTGAGTGAACAGCATATTACTGCCTTTACCTAAGAAGAGCTTAGGTATGTCTTGATAAGCTTTGTCTTGGAAGAGTTGTATAACGTCGTCAACAGATTCAACGATCACTAAATACGCACAAGTTTGTTCTATACCAAATGTGTGAAAAGCCTTAAGGCTCGCGTGTTTCTTAATTTCCATAGTGGATTTGCAACGCCAGATGAGATTCTCTTAAACTATGAACATTCTACATTAGTTATCTTTTAGCCGCAGTGACAATACCTAGCTCATTAATCATAGAAGTGTTAAATCCGATCAAACTGCCTCTCATCAAGAGGTTGTACAAAGCTCATTACCCCGCAGGGAGAGCAAAGCGAGACGAATTGATCGTAACCGCCACCTTAGAGGGCAGTATCATTGCTTTACTAAGATTGAAGACCATTGAGCAATCACGCTTATTGACAGGTATGCTCGTGATCCCTGAATACAGAGGGACAGGCGTAGGGAGTGCCTTGCTTACTCATTGTGAAAACACAGTTTTCAACGATGGCGATTATTGCTTTGCTTTTAACCATTTAGAACACTATTACACTCAACACGGATTCAAAACCATTGATAGCTCTGCACTTCCCAACTCTCTAAAAATGGCGTATCTGCGCTATGTAGACAGTGGTAAAGATCTCATTCCAATGCAATTCATTACTTCTGACACTCCAAACAGCGTGGTTTTGTAGCCATAGAATTCATATCTTTGGTAAAATATCAGGTTCGCAATATTGCACTTAATTAAGGTACTCACACCGGTATGATAGTAAGTAGGAACCCATTCGAACAGTTGCCAAGTCTCGCTGTTAAGCCTGAAGACTTCGAAGTTCTGCATGCTGCAGAGACTTTCAGAACTCGTCTTCTTGATGCGATCAGCAAAGCAACGTCGCGAATTTACCTAGTCGCTCTATATCTGGAAGATGATGAAGCTGGCCGTGAAATCTTCACAGCGCTCTATGAAGCGAAACAGCGCAATCCTGGGTTGGACATCAATATCTGTGTAGATTGGCACCGAGCGCAACGAGGTCTTATTGGTGCCGAGTCATCAGAAGGCAACGCAGCACTTTACAAAGCGTTCGCGAAGAAATACCAACACTCTATTCCCGTCTATGGAATTCCAGTGCGTGGAAGGGAAGTCTTTGGAGTACTTCACCTTAAAGGCTTTATCGTTGATGACACCGTGATTTACAGCGGCGCTAGCCTCAATAACGTGTATTTACACTACAACGATCGTTACCGCTTCGACCGCTACCATGTCATTCAGCATAAAACATTAGCTGACTCGATGGTGAGATTCATCCAAGATGAAATGATCGCTCACCCTGCAGTCAACGACCTAGCAGGCAAAGATAAGCCTGAAACAAAAGAAATCAAAGCAGACATCCGCCAACTTCGCTCTTCATTAGCACGTGCTAACTATGAGTTCGAAACTGAGCTCGCTAGCGAAGAAGATGTTAAAGTCACACCGCTTGTTGGCCTAGGCAAACGTCGTAATTTACTCAATCAGAAAATCGTTAAGCTGCTTGCTGCCGCTCAGAACGAAATTTTCATCTGCACCCCTTACTTTAACTTTCCTAAAGCGATTAATCGCGAAGTGAAACGCGCAATGAAGCGTGGTGTAAAAGTCACTATCGTAGTGGGTGATAAAACGGCAAACGACTTCTACATCTCTCCGGAAGAAGAGTTCAAGACCATCGGTGGCCTACCATATCTATACGAACTCAACTTACGTCGATTTGCGAAAGCCAACGAAGCAAGCATTGCTGCACGCAAACTATCTATCCACCTTTGGAAGCATGACAATAATAGCTTCCACCTAAAAGGCATCTGGGTTGATAAGCGCTACATGCTGATGACTGGTAATAACTTGAACCCTCGAGCATGGTCTCTAGATCTAGAAAATGGTTTATTAGTACAAGATAACTACGCAAAGATGACCGACAAGTTTGAGCAAGAAGTAGCAAACATTCTTGAACATACTCAGCTTATCTGTACATATAGACAATTAGAAAAAGTTGAAGACTATCCGGTAAGCGTTCAGAAGCTGGTTCGTAAGATCACACGAATTAAAGCCGATGGCGTGCTTAAACGTATTCTTTAAGACGCCTACTTAAGTGATAAGCAAGCCCAGTATGAAAATACTGGGCTTTTTTGTTACTTGTAATCAGGGATTAGCAAGCCACTATAGAGAGCAAACAGTAAGCACTCTACTCTATCTCGGCGACACCAAAGAACGTAGCTGTCCACTTCACCCTGGCCCTTTCTTAAGGACTATTAACCTATGGCCTTAAATTATTTTAGGAAGGAATTGTTTAACGAACCAACGAGTAAGCAGAAGTTTAGTATTTCCTAGCTTCCGAGAGACTTGAGTACTTTACGCGGGAGGGCTAAGCGATAACCCCAAGGATTCGATTCATTTTGCGGTTTCAGGTAAAGAGCAACCAAGGAAAGAGGCAGAAACAAAAAGACTCCAGCATTTCTGCTAGAACCACAAATATTTCTGGGGGTGGACTCAGAGATTAGGGCAGGCTGGCGATCTAACTCCCACTACGCGCTATTTTGATATTAGAGGAATCCGTTGCTCTTCCAATAGGCTGGAATTCTTTTCTCCAGATACGAAAAAGGCTCTAGTCTTTCGACTAGAGCCTTAAATATGGCAGGGGTGGAGAGATTCGAACTCCCAACACGCGGATTTGGAATCCGCTGCTCTGCCAATTGGAGCTACACCCCTGTAGAAACTACAGCTTATCACATTGTAGATTCAAAAAAACCTCGCAAAAGCGAGGTCTTCTAAATAAGTGGCGGAGCGGACGGGACTCGAACCCGCGACCCCCGGCGTGACAGGCCGGTATTCTAACCAACTGAACTACCGCTCCGCACTGGTTAGACATTTAAGTCTAAATTTAAAGCCTGGCGATGTCCTACTCTCACATGGGGAAGCCCCACACTACCATCGGCGCTAATTCGTTTCACTTCTGAGTTCGGAATGGAAATCAGGTGGGTCCAAATCGCTATGGTCGCCAAGCAAATTCTTTAATCTGGAAAACTGATGTTAAGTTCTATTTACACATTCAATGTTCTTGCATTGAGTCCATCAAAACCCCTTGGGTGTTGTATGGT
>NZ_LNRB01000041.1:0-6303 GCF_001557945.1 Vibrio sp. CUB2
CGCACTAACAAACTGTTCAAGAGGGATTCGCAACGCGTGGCATTTTTACTATGCGTTGAATTTAGTGGTTAAGGTGTTATGCGGCGGCTTCGGTATTGCGTTGCTCACCCCTTAACAGGGCGTTAGTCGCCAGAAAAAGCTAGCAATCAAAATCATGTTTCTAAGCTTAGAATTCCGAGGATGATCGTTTGATACGCAGGTGCGTCGTCGATGGTCAAAACTCAATTTCAACTGTTTCAGGTCCAAAGCTTTGTAACTGTCAACTGTTCTTGCGGTTGTTTTGTTCTTTGGTGCTGACAGTGCAGGGTAATCGAGAGTCTGTTTTTGGTTGCAACTCTGCTCGGTGAGTTTGTTGGTACAAAAGCCAATTTACTCGCTGAAATGACGTTTTCTCTGGTGTTGTAAATTCCACGTGGTTTCAGTGACTTTGTTGAAAGTTCGCACTGTGAGATTGGTTTTCCAAAAGCGCTTTTTGGTGTTGTCAGTCCGTTTTCTACGGCGTTGTTTGTTCCAAGTGGTTTCATTGAATAGCTGCTTTGAGACTACGCCTGACTTAAATGCATCAAAGCACATAAAGTTTGTTGTTCGCAAAGTTTAGTTCGGCTTAAAATTGTCGCTCGGTGCCTCGCGACTAACAAACTGCTCAAGAGGGATTCGCAACGCGTGGCATTTTTACTATGCGTGGGTTTAAGTGATTAAGGTGGCATGCGGCGGCTTTGGTATTGCGTTGCTCACCCCTTAGCAGGGCGTTAGCTTTCTTCGCACTAGTATCTATCGTCAAGAGAAAAAGCCATATTTGAATTGTGGTTATTGTTGTGTATTATCCGAGTTTCATAATAAGTTAACGTAATCATTAAGTATTCGTATGTTCGGAAAATTAATTAAAATTGTCTTAAAAGTCTTTGGTGTCTTAGTTCTTTTGATTGCTATTACAGTTGGTGGAATAATCGGAAAAGAGTTTGGAAAAGCAGCAGTCACTTCTACTCAAGAAGTGGAGAAACAGGCGAAAATTAATGAAGCCCTAAATAAAGCAGCGCAGCAAATTAATGCAACCACCCCAACAATGGTTGATGCTGAAACTCGTTTAGATAAGGCATCATTAGGTGAGGATTCAAGGCTTATCTATCATTACACATTGATCAACGTAGATCCTCAAAATGTAGATAAATCTTGGGTTAAGACAACTTTGCGTGATTCAGTCCTGCCATCTGTGTGTTCGAATGACAAAATGATCTCTTCAATCAAGTTTGGTGTTAATTTTGAGTACTCATATTCAGGAAGTAATGGCGTTTATCTCGGATCTTTCACCGCAAATCGTGATAGTTGTGGGTTCAAAAGCTAACAAACTGTTTAAGAGTGATTCGCAACGCGTGGCATTTTTACTATGCGTTGCGTTTGGTGTTTAAGGTGGTATGCGGCGGCATCGGTATTGCGTTGCTCACACCTTAACAGGGCGTTATGAGTAATTGAATATGAGACAACCTTTAGGATTAATAAATGTACTAATCGATGCTTCAGCAGACTTGAGTAGTCGAGACGATGCTGCAATGGATCTGAGTCAGTACCCATGCGAAGATTCAGTCAGTGCTTTGCTGATGGTAGCAAGATCTAAAACGGAATCAGACATTTTAGTTGCAAGTTGTGGGGAGTCTCTGGGAGAAATATGCAAAAAACTTGGTAAAATTGATATTGTTCAGTCATCAGACTTACATCCAATAGCTTTGTCTGAGTTCAATTCAATATTGTCTTGTACTAAAAATAACTCATAACAAATTGTTCAAGAGTGATTCGGCACGCGTGGCATTTTTACTATGCGTTGGTTTTAGTGGTTAAGGTGGTATGCGTAAGCTCCGGTATTGCGAGCCTCACACCTTAACAAGGCGTTAGTTTGCAAGAGGAAAAACGCAGCTATATCGCAAGATCTAGTCGTAAAAGCTCAAAGTCGAAATTGTCGTATCACTTTCAATTTCACTGTTAACTAACATGGTGAAAATCCAAAATTGGCATCGCTTCAACTAGTGATTTATTCTTTGGTGCGGCGACTTTTAGGTTAACCGAGTTGAACTTTTTTGCTGAAACTCTGCTTGTTGAGTTTGTTGGTATAAAAGCCGATTTACACGCTGAAATGACGTTTTCTCTGGTGTGGTAAGTTCCACGTGGTTTCAGTGACTTTGTTGAAAGTCCGCATTGTGAGATTGGTTTTCCAAAAGCGCTTTTTTGTGTTGTGAGTTCGTTTTCTGCGACGTTGTTTGTTCCAAGTGGTTTCATTGAGTAGCCGCTTTGAGACTACGCCTGACTTAAGTGCATTAAAACACATAAAGTTTATTGTTTGCAAAGTTTAAAATAACGTAAAATCAACGTTTTGGATTTGCAAACTAACAAACTGCTCAAGAGGGATTCGCAACGCGTGGCATTTTTACTATGCGTTGATTTTAGTGATTAAGGTGGTTTGCGGCGGCTTCGGTATTGCGTTGCTCACCCCTTAGCAGGGCGTTATATGCACAGATCAAAAAAGCACCTCGAAAGGTGCTTTAATCTAGTCTTTAAGCGTGCTTATAGTGCCGCGTTTGATATTCAAGAAGTTCGCGCACTTGTAATTTTAAATCTGTTGCAAGTCCCCAATTTTGAGCGAGTTTATCGCAGCCTTTTACTTTTACAGGTGTAAAGCTGAACATCCCTTTAAGCACAGTTAGTACATCACGCAACTTAGCTTTGAGTTCTTGAGAAACGCAGTTAAAGCGCATTAATTTGTCAACAACATAGCCTGCGGCTTTAGCTGAAGTCTCTGATAAATGCTTTACTTGAGGTACGAAGTTTTCATGCCACATAGCTAGAGCAACAGTTTTAACATCTTCAAAAGATGCTAGCCTGAACTCGCTAGATACCAATCTGTCAAAAACTTCTTGTGTGCGTTTCATTGTTACAAAAACCTATTATGATTACTGATCACGCTTCTTCTATAGCTGTTATAGCAAACTCTACGTTACTTTGTAAACTATCAGGCGTTGCGCTATAGTCTACGGCATCCTGCGCCACCTGTTTAAACTCTTCTAAACTAAAGCGTTTTGCTTTGAACAGTGCAATAATATCTTTTAAATCATCTTCTGCTAATCTAGATAATTTGGAAACTGCAATGTCCACAGCACTGACTAGAGAGATATGAAGTATACTATCTCCAAATACTAGAGGTATAGCATTTTCTTTGTAATCGGGACCAAGCGATGGTAGACCAATGTTGAAATTCGCATCCCAATCTAGGGTAGACTCACCAACTTCAGGGTCATCGAAGTAGACGGGGTCAAGTTCTAAGATGATACTGGATATATCTAGCTTGTTTGCAGCGTTAAGCTCTGCATCTAGATCATTGCTCCCGCGTGCATTTGTATATAGATGAACAGCACACCCTCCAAAAACGTAAGCTTTTATTGAACCTGCTGGCAAATCTCCGTGCTTTTCTTCAATCAACTGAGCTAGATCATCGAATAGCTCAAAAATAGCTTGTGCTAAAGGTGTTTCGGTGTGTAAATCAGTCATGTGTGCCTTTTTTTAAGAAAAGTGATTTCACACCGTTTAACTATTAAAGTCAATCACATACTATGCATATAACAAACTGTTTAAGAGTGATTCGCAACGCGTGGCATTTTTACTATGCGTTGCGTTTAGTGTTTAAGGTGTTATGCGGTGACTTCGGCATTGCGTTGCTCACACCTTAACAGGGCGTTATGAGCCATTGCTAAACATTCGGAATATAGAGAAAAATGAATAACAAACAACTTGATATAGCATGGCTTCAGCCGGGTGATGTACTACTTTGCCATAAAAAAGATGACTATGTTGCTAAAAAAATAGAAGAAAAAACGGGAAGTAAATATTGCCATGCCGCAATATATTACGGAGATTCATTAGCTGCTGAATCATTAGCTTTTGATGGTTTCAAAAAAGGTCGGATTGGAAAAACTAATGTATCCGATTTGATTGCTAGATATGATCATGTTGCTGTACTACGCCTGCATCATGGCTGGGGAAGCACTAAACGAATTGACGATCTTAAGCAGTTTATTGATAAAGTGATAAATATGGGCTCTAGGTATAATTTATGCGGAATTGCTCGTTTTGTTAAACGCAAGGCTTTTCATGAATCTACTTTATTCAAGAAGTTAAACGAATTTTTTAATGGAGATTTTCCCCCTTATTCGCCAGTAAAATCAAATTATTTTTGCTCTGAGTTTGTTTGTGATTGTTTTATTGCCGTTGGCATCATTCAACCAAGTGCAGCGGTTTTATATCAATCAAATGTTTATGCTCCAGGAGACTTAGGAAATGATGCTACATTTGGTGTTTTTGCTGGTTATTTAGTAAAGCATAGCTCTCACGCTATACCAACAGACGATGTTTTTTATAATCAATCCACATATGATGAAATATATGGCTCATAACAAAGCATTTAAGAGTGATTCCCAACGCTTGGCATTTTTCATTCCATCGTTGGGTTTTGTGTTTACGGTGGTATGGTCAAGTTTCGTGGTAGCGTTGCTCACACCTTAATGCGGCGTTATATGAAAGGAGATAGGTAATGACTCAGAATCAATCATCAGGAGCAGCTGCGAATGACTGGGGTAGGCAGACTGCTCGTATTATTGCAGAAAAGCTCGGCACTTCTATCTCGTCCAAAATCAGCAACGAATGCATCTACAAAGACAGTCATGTTGTCATTAAGTGTGCAAAGGTCGATACAGACAGTGTTGGTGTTACCTACAAAATGCTAGAGCGACTGGATTTTGTAGTTGGTGCATTTCAACAAGAAAGTGGTAAATTCGAGTTGTTTCAGTTGCCAGTTTCTATCTTCGATCGCCACATGCGAGCAACGGCTTCTAAGGGGGCTGCAAAAGGTAAAGTGGGCATCGTTCGCCAAACCGTGTTCGAAGAACAAGGTAAATATATAGGTTCCGTTACCATTTGAAGTTTCATATAACAAAGCATTTAAGAGTGATTCGCAACGCTTGGCGTTTTCGCTTCGCTCAAGTATAGCCAAGCGTCGCTCACACCTTAATGCGGCGTTATGTAAATATCGATATCGTAAGTAAATGGTGTTCTGTATAATAACCTTAATTATGACGTTTAAGGTTTACTCGTATGAAATTTATCACCCCAACCGTATTACTTACATCATTGCTGGTTTCTTCATTCAGCTATAGTGCTACTAAAATTGACTCAAAAGATGCTCCTTTCCATGAAGGTGAAGATGTAATTGCCTGTGGTACTTTAAAGGAAGTATCTCGTTTCAAGCGTGGCTTATACCTGAACATGGATGATCGCTTTCCAAAGCAATCTCTAACACTTGTAGTATGGGAAGATGACTTGGCTGAATTTAAGCAAGAACACGGTTCATTACAACAGTTAGTAAATAGTGAGGTTTGTGGCAAGGGAACTGTTTCAGAATATCGTGGGCGTAGTCAAATAAGCTTGTACAATGCGTTTTCACTAAAAGTCGTTGAACGCAAGTAGATTTACATAACAAGCAATTTAAGAGGGATTCACAACGCTTGGCATTTTTGCTTCTACTTCAAATTTAGTGTCAATGGCACAATGATTTAGGTTTGGGTGGAGGCGTTGTTCACCCCTTAATTGGGCGTTAGTACGGGTTTGACATCAAAGGTCATAAGTTTTGGTGTTTATCTGTTTTGGCGCTCGTCTTTACACCTTTCAGTTTGTACCTTTCACGTTTTTTCCGGTGGCACTATATGCGGAGTGTTTGCTTTGATTTCACCGTTTACGGCTTCTAACTCTTAGTCTATTTCTTTAGCGCTTCTTCATTTTCGTGGTGGCTTTTGAGAGAACCTTGATTACTTTTGGTGTGGCTGTTGAAGTACGAGGAAAGAATCCTTTTCTAATTTGAAGCTAGTGAATGTAGAGCAGTTCAGTGCGTTTTTCTTCTAGCCAACTCACGTTTCTCAATGGCGGTAAAGTTTTGCAGCTGCCCGTCTCACTTCAGTGTTCAAAGCCTTTCATATCATCGCAGTTTTCAATATCTTGGAGCGCATAAATAGAAGTAGCGCATGTACTAACAAATTGCTTAAGAGTGATTCGTAACGCATAGCATTTTTACTTTGCGGTGGCTTATGGTGATTAAGGCGCTGTGCGGTAGCTTTTGTATTGCGTTACTCACACCTTAGCAAGGCGTTATGTTTAAAGGATAAAAATGTCAGCTATCAACAGTGTGAGTCTCTTCTTCGCGATATATTTTGGTATTTCAATCATTGTATTTAGACTGCCATTTGATATGTCTGGTGCGTATTTTGACTT
>NZ_LNRB01000042.1:0-5862 GCF_001557945.1 Vibrio sp. CUB2
CAAGCGAGTCGCTCAACGTAAGAATGAGCAAAATCATGACCCGCTCTGACTTACCTTTTAAGACGATAACTGCGGATAACGGCACTGAATTTCATGGTTATGCACAACTAGAAAAACATCATAACTGCCTGTTTTACTTTGCAAATCCATACCACTCATGGGAGCGAGGGACTAATGAAAACACCAATGGCTTGATACGACAATACTTACCAAAACGAACTTCTATGTCACACGTGACACAGAAGCTCTGTAATGAAATTGCACACAAATTAAATACGCGCCCACGCAAAAGGCTTGGGTATAGGACACCAACGGAGTATATTCATGCGCATCTGTAGAAAGTGTCGCACTTCAAACTTGATACTAAGACTCAAACCCAAATTGGCAGCTGATAGATCTTGCCATTTAGATCAACAACTACCGCTTCGACATAAACTTGATGGTTATCAGCACGATAAGCCGATATATAAAATTCTTCGAAGCATTCGATAGGAAAACTGTGTGATTCGCATAATTCGGGTAGCCACTTGCGATAAGCGAGAACCGTCTTGCGCACTCTAGGCGTTAGCTTAAACAGCTCTTCATCTTTAGTTGGAATCCAACTAATTTTCACTAAATCACCCGCTTTAAGACTAGCCAGTTTGAAGATATCATCACGGACAAACCCGCCATCGATGTAATTTGCGCCACTAAAAAATGATAAGGTGAAGTTCTTAGCCACGCCTTTGATATTCTTCAGCTTCACAATTTCTCCTTGAGTTATAACGCCCTGTTAAGGGGTGAGCAACGCAATACCAAAGCCACCGCATACCACCTTAATCACTTAAACCAACGCATAATGAAAATGCCACGCGTTGCGAATCCCTCTTGAACAGTTTGTTAGGCTTGTCCATCCATTAATTCTTCACCTTTAAATAAAGTAACATCTTCACCGGATATCATTATGAAATCATAATCTTGCTTAGCAAAGATATCTACACGTCCTTTTATATTTGCTTTTGGGGCGATAAAGTTTATATCATCGCCAATATGATATGAATAATTGCTTAACCCTTTATCATATAAACCATCTCTACACTGCGGATAATTTACGTATTTTTCTTTGTTATATTTACAGTCTAGAACCTTAATAAACGCCTTTTCAGCATCAGCTATTACATCTTTCTTATCGCTAAGCGTTTGGTCTAAAAAGTTATCATCACCAAATTCATATTGAGCGATTCTTAGCTCCTCACTGTCAAAAAAGAAAATCATAATTTCATCCGACAACCTCGCCGAATCAGAGAATTGCTGTTCATTTGATAGAATCTTTGTTCTGTTTTGGTGTCCGTTCTTAAATAACCGAGTAAAACTATCGTTTTCCTTTGAAATACCAACGTAGTACAAATAGAAACTAGACAACTCATGTGGGTTAAAGTTACCAATAATTTTCACACGACCTTTGGAGTGATCCCACAATAACTTATCTGGCGTTGCCCAGTAAGCGGGTTCTTCGACAGAGATATCGACATCAGACGGGTAAATTTTAATGATTTCATCCCCTACCTCGATTATCGTCTCTTCACCTGTATCGATATAATGTGACAGTTCAACGGACAAATCGTTATAGGTTGTATCTCCACAGGTAAACGAAAAATTAAGAGTTTGTGTGGCTTCATTAAACTTGTAATTAGCCAAAAACACCTGTTTTCGCTGAGCCAGCATATATAATTTGCTTTGTTTTAAATAATCCCTGACTTCTTGGTTATTATCCCACAAGTGATCTGCAAAACGATTAGAAATCGGTGGGTATATTAATTTTATTGTATTCATCGATGATTTCATTTTTTCTCCTAAAGCCTAACGCCGCATTAAGGTGTGAGCGGCGCTTGGCTATACTTGAGCGAAGCGAAACTGCCAAGCGTTGCGAATCACTCTTAAATGCTTTGTTATGTGCGAACTTTCCTTGTTTGGTAATCTAATTCATAGCGCACTGGAGACATCTGCATTTGCTTGACTTCAATACCCTTTCTGTCACAGATTTCTATGATTTTATCTGCATCTTCTTTGGCTATTTTCGTGCCAAGAATAACATATTTGGCTTTTGGAACTTGATAACCCATCTCATCTCTAAGGACACCATTACCGAAAACCAACCGCCATTCTTTTTCATATTGCCACTCGCAACTTTTGATAAGGGCAGCTTGGTTAATATACAAGATATTGTTAACAGTTTTGTTTTTAGAAAAGATTCCGGAAGCATCAAACATGTTATTTGAGTAGATTGCGGGATAAAGCATTCTTGTACGTAAATCTTCATTACCTAATTCCCCGAAGTCATAAGCGATGCAAAACCCTTTATGGTAGTCAGCATAGTGAGACCACATTAAAATAGATGTAGGGTCTTCAGAGAAGCAACAAACTTTAAACGCTTGTTTCATGTTTTCAGATAGCTCCGAAATGATCCCAAGTCCCTGCTCTTTTACCGCAGCACTTAAAGCGTCACCTATTGCCTTAGCATACTCAGGGCGGTCCGGATAGCTCAATTCCATAAGCGTTGTTGTAGGGTTGTCACTACTTAGGATTGCGTCAATTGAATCCTGATCTCCTTCTGAAATAATCCTTGAACTTAAAGCCATATCTAGGACAACACTTGGGTCATAAGGGTCTAGTTCATCCGTCTTCTTGAACGAGCAATCATATGGATCATTAAAGTTTCTTGGATCTGACAGCCAAATGCTGTCCTCCTCCAGATTTTTAAGCGAATACTCATTCACAGCTCGATATTTGTAGAGAAGTTTAGGTAAATTTTCAAATTTCAAGCGAATTGCTTTATCAATCTTTTCAACTGAGGTTTCGGATGAAAACACCAAATCTTTATATTCTTGAAACCAATGCACTATCGTTTATCCTCCTAGCACATAACGCCCTGCTAAGGGGTGAGCAACGCAATACAATAGCCGCCGCATACCACCTTAATCACTAAATTCAACGCATAGTAAAAATGCCACGCGTTGCGAATCCCTCTTGAGCAGTTTGTTAGTCGCGAGGCACCGAGCGACAATTTTAAGCCGAACTAAACTTTGCGAACAACAAACTTTATGTGTTTTGATGCACTTAAATCAGGCGTAGTCTCAAAGCGACTATTCAATGAAACCACTTGGAAAAAACAACGCCGTAGAAAACGGACTGACAACACCAACAAGCGCTTTTGGAAAGCCAATCTCACAGTGCGGACTTTCAACAAAGTCACTGAAACCACGTGGAACTTACCACACCAGAGAAAACGTCCTTTCAGCGAATAAATCAGCTTTTGAACCACCAAACTCACCGAGCAAAGTTGCAACCAAAAACAAATTCTCGATTGCCCTGCTCTGTCAGCACCAAAGAACAAAACAACCGCGCGAGGACACTTGCAAAACTTTGGACTTTAAATAGCTGAAACTGAGCTTTGACCATCGACGATGAATCTGTATACCAAACAAACAGCTGCCAAATTTTGAGCTCAGAAACATGATTTTGATTGCTAGCTTTTTCTGGCGACTAACGCCCTGTTAAGGTGTGAGCAACGCAATACAAAAGCCGCCGCATACCACCTTAAACACTAAAACCAACGCATAGTAAAAATGCCACGCGTTGCGAATCACTCTTAAACAGATTGTTATGTGCGTGTTCACAGTAGGCACGATTCCCATACGGAATATCGTAGTATATAATATGCAATTAAGTTTAATGCAATCAATTATACAATGAATACAGACTCAAACGGCTACGTTGAAACTTACATAGAACCCCAAACTGGTATTGTTGCCGATTTAAAAAAACGCCCTGGTCAAAAAGCACTCCCACTAAAATGCGACGTTGCTGACATAGAATGGTTTGGTAAAGTTCGACCACTTCATGAGCTTGATTTACCCGGTGAACCGGCTGACTTTTTCATCCAATTTGGGCTTCACGTTTTTAGCTTCGAATGTGAGGGAAATTGGGTACAGTACGTTATAGACCCGACCAAAACTAAATCTCGTGAAGACTTTAAAGAAATATCAAACGCTTGGAACGACCACTTTAAAACTGTAGAGGAACGCGAGTATTTTTGTATGAACCCAAGTTGCACTGAGTACATGGTTCCAAGTAGCTACAGTTGCGATTGTGACGGAGCTTACTAAAAATTCATCGAAGCACATAACGCCGCGTTAAGTAGTGAGCAACGCTACCACGAAACTTAACCATACCACCTTAAACACAAAACCCAACGATGGAATGAAAAATGCCATGCGTTGGGAATCTGTCTTAAACGCTTTGTTATAAGCACTACTCAAAGATTTCGTAAATATAATCCTTGGTGTTTTTTACTGCTTCATTTAGGACATCTAGGTTGATATCAATAGAGTTATCAGGATAGATAAAGTCTTTATTAATTCCATACTTTGAATCTAATAACTCCAATATTTCCGGTTTTAGAGAAGATGGTATTTTATAAATGCTTCTTCCGGGATGGTACGTCATCTCTGAAATGTTAAACATAGACAAGTCGTAAGGAAGTACGTCAGCGTTGTAAACGAACACCCCCTCTTGGTGTTGAATACGTCGATTATATTTTACATTTTCAAGTTCAATAATTGGAGTGACTAAGTTTAAGCCTGTAGGTGATATCGTAGTTTTGAGGTCAATAATCCACTGGCTCAACTCCGCCTCACTCATGCGTGTATAACCTGCTCTACCTGAAAGGTAGATATCGAGTAGCTGCTGTATGTGTTCATGAATATTAGACTCATATACAACACAATCTTTATCTGGATTTTCTTCACACGCAAAATACAATGCAATTTTAGCATTTAAAGTGAAGTCTATTACATTAGTAGGCAAGCCATAATGTTGTGCCAAATAAATTAATGTATTAGTTGGTAAACTAATTGAACCTAACCTTTCTAGTTCATCTTTAAAGCGCTCAATAATTAAGAAAGACTTCTCTATGTAATCCTTTTCATTGATATTTGGAAATGATTGTTTTCTTGCAGGATCAATCACAACATCGTGCCATTCCAGATCTTTCTTATTCCATACATAATGGCGATAGTAACTAGAAATACAGATAAACCCACTATCTGACATACCTCGATAATAATAACCTGATGATGTATCAGGCATTAACTTCTCTATGACTTGATCAATCGTTGTTAATTCTTTTGTATACCATGCTCTAAATGGGAAATCTGGCAACATATTTTTCATCTATTTAGTAAAATTTAAAACACCATACCATAAAGTTAATATTGATTTAGTGATGAACAACATAGTTTGGGTGCTTATAACGCCCTGTTAAGGGGTGAGCAACGCAATACTGAAGCTGCCGCGAACCACCTTAATCACTTTAACCAACGCATAGTGAAAATGCCACGCGTTGCGAATCCCTCTTGAACAGTTTGTTAGAGCGCAACTCACAGGTTGAACAGAACTTTCAAAAGAGAATTTACCAAGGAAGAAATTCCTAGAAATAGTACTACTGGCAAGCCTATCGCTATGATCAGTTTAAACTCGGCAAATTGACCTACCACGGCATCGCCATACCTACCACCCAGAAACTTTCTCGATTCGTCACCTACTGTCGATTTGACTTCATCTGTAACTGTCTTGCGATCTTTACCTATGAATTCTTTAAACAACATAAAGCCGAAAGGAGCGATAATAATGCCGGCGATAAGATATGAAATGTATTCAACTATATCGGTCATGTTCATACTTTTTCTCCTGCGCTCTAACGCCCTGTTAAGGGGTGAGCAACGCAATACTGAAGCCGCCGCATACCACCTTAAACACTAAAACCAACGCATAGTGAAAATGCCACGCGTTGCGAATCCCTCTTGAACAGTTTGTTATGCTTGT
>NZ_LNRB01000043.1:0-5303 GCF_001557945.1 Vibrio sp. CUB2
AAACATAACAAATTGTTCAAGAGTGATTCGGCACGCGTGGCATTTTTACTATGCGTTGGTTTTAGTGGTTAAGGTGTTATGCAGAGGCTTCGGTATTGCGTGCCTCACACCTTAACAAGGCGTTATGTGGTTGGAGAAAAATTATGAATCCATCAGCGGTTCTTGTTCATGTCCCAGATGTAGCGAAAGGGCTTGAATGGTACAAGAAAGCTTTTCCAGAAGCCGTTCCGGTTTACCACCCTGACTTTGATTTCACGGCGCTTGATCTAAATGGTTTCTCACTAGAAATAGTCCAAGCAGACAAAAAGGTTGGTGCTGGTAAAAGTGGTACAGTTGTTTACTGGTCTGTAGATAATTTATGTGTTGCTCTGGCTCATTTTGAAGAACTAGGTGCGTGTCTTTATCGTGGACCAATGGAAATTGAAGATGGGCTTTCAATGTGCCAAGTTGAGGACCCATTTGGAAACTTAATAGGACTACGTGGGAAAACCACATAACAAATTGTTCAAGAGGGATTCGCAACGCGTGGCATTTTCACTATGCGTTGGTTTAAGTGATTAAGGTGGTATGCGGTCGCTTCGGTATTGCGTTACTCACCCCTTAACAAGGCGTTATGACACTTACTTATGAACCCAGCGAAGATTTTATTTTAACCCTATAAACAGAGTGGTATATTCATTTGTGCAATGTGTTGCTTTTGCAACTAGGTTTATATTTATAAGGGTTTGATAATGTACAAATGTCCGAAATGTGGTTCCCACGATACATATAAAGAAAAAATTATGGGGCAGGACACTGGTGACCGTGTATGCCAAGAATGCAATCATATTACTTCAGCTGCAAGCTTTCGTGTGAAAGAAGAAGTAACAGAAAAAGGAAAAACTCATGGCTAAATCCCACAAAACAGTACGCCTTAGTTCATGTGTAAGTGAATCGTGTCCTGAGTGTAGTACGCTTCTAGATTCAGAAGAGCTAGCGCAAAACATAGACCATTTGGTTAATGTACATGGTTTTAAATTAAAACATGTTGGTCAAGAAACCACGCGAGACGACGTAGGTGAAAACTGGCAAATGACAGTGGCTATGTTAACCAAATCGTAAACAGTGTCATAACAATCTGTTTAAGAGTGATTCGCAACGCTTGGCATTTTTGCTATGCGTTGCGTTTTGTGTTTAAGGTGGCATGCGGGAGCTTCGGTATTGCGTTGCTCACACCTTAACAGGGCGTTAGTTTGCAAGAGGAAAAACGCAGCTAAATCGCAAGATCTAGTGGTAAAAGCTCAAAGTTGAAATTGTCGTGTCGGCGTTCAATTTGAGTGTTAACTAGCGTGGTGAAAATTCAGAATTGGCATCGTTTCAACGGTTGATTTGTTCTTTTGTGCGGTGACTTTTGGGTTAACTGAGTCGAAGTTTTTTGCTGAAATTCTGCTCGTTGACTTTGTTGGTGCAAAAGCCGATTTACTCGCTGCGAGGACGTTTTCTCTGGTGTGGTAAGTGCATGTGGTTTCTATGACTTTGTTGAAAGTCCGCATTGTGAGATTGGTTTTCCAAAAGCGCTTTTTGGTGTTGTTAGTTCGTTTTCTGCGGCGTTGTTTGTTTCACGTGGTTTCATTGACTAGCCGCTTTTAGACTACGCCTGACTAAAATGCATCAAAGCACATAAAGTTTATTGTTTGCAAAGTTTAAAATGACTTAAAATCAACGCTTTGGGTTTGCAAACTAACAAACTGCTCAAGAGGGATTCGCAACGCGTGGCATTTTTACTATGCGTTGAACTTAGTGATTAAGGTGGTTTGCGGCGGCTTCAGTATTGCGTTGCTCACCCCTTAGCAGGGCGTTAGTTTGCTAAAGGCTAGCGGTTAACTAGCCTAAGCTTGCTCTCACATCTGCAATGGTGATGAAGAGTTTGTTTTCGGCATCATGAAATGCTTGAAAACCATAGCGTTCATAGAAGTGTTTCGCACCGTCTTTGGCATCAACGATAACAACTGGAAATGCAACGCTATCACTAGCGGCTAATAGTTTTCTGAGTGCGTCAATAAGCAGCTACTCACCAAAGCCTTTCCCTTTGTATCGGTCATCGACAGCAAGGCGGGCAATCAGACCACCAGAAGTGGATGATTGGTGCTTTTTTTGTAACTTATCAGGCAATGCCTTTAAGTCAATTGGTGTCATTGTTAGCGTGTAAAAGCCGATAACATGTGAATTGTCGCTATCATCTTCCAAAACAAAAGTTCTGGTGTTGTCCTTCTTTGCTTGCTGACTCGCCATTACTTTTAAGTAATTATTGAGAGCTTCGATGCCACAGTTGAATCGGTTTCTATCGTGTTTAGCTTTATCTAGAAGTACCGTATTCATCATTGAGTTTTGCTCTCGTATCGATCAGCAGCAGCTTTTAGTTTTGAGTTCTGTGTTGCAGGACGATCTAAAGCTTCCATGAGCAACATCGCATCTGCTTGGTTCAGTTTTAAAGCCTGTTCACGTTCGATGACTTGTTTAGCTTTTTCGATTGCAGCGCTTAGAACAAACGAGTTGATGCTAGACATGCCGGCGATCGCGGCAGCCTTAGTAAGTAAGTCTTGTGTATCGACATCAACTCTAGCGGTGATGCGAGGCAAAGTAGTAGCCATAATGTTATCTCCTGTTGTGTCAAAATGTCACATGTGTATTATGGTCTTAAAGTGTGCAATAAGCAATATCTGTGTCACTTTGGCACGCAAACTAACAAACAATTTAAGAGTGATTCGGCACGCTTGGCATTTTTACTATGCGTTAATTTTAGTGATTAAGGTGGTATGCGGTGGCATCGGTATTGCGTGCCTCACACCTTAATTGGGCGTTAGTTTGCATCGGCGTATTCCGCGCTGTAAGCAAGAATGTAGTTAAGTATATGTATTTAAGTTCCTTAACTAAAAAGAGGACTCGCAAATTGCGAGCCCTCTTTTTATGGGTAATAGTTTAAGCTGCTATAGCTTTCCACTCCCCTTGATTTTCTTCCAAGCAAACTTTGCTTTGCATATCTGCAATCTCAGCATCAGCCAATGACTCAATGGTTAATGATACGTGGCTTTCTTTGTCGATAGATTCTAAGTACAAGGCACGCAACATTACGTCTGCAAGATGAGGAATTTCAATCTCTCCTTTCTCCCATCGAGCAATGGACTGTCTATCGCAGTAAATCAGTTGACCTAAACCCGTTTGAGATAGGTTGAACTCTTTACGCAAAAATTTAAGTTGAGCTGCAGACATCCATTTTTTCTGAGAACAAATTGCAACTGCAATTGCTTGATGGATTCCGTCAAAATTTGTGAAACTTACGAACTCTTCACCATCTTCCTCTGTGGAAACAAAACCATTTTTTAGGTAGATGTTTTCAAGGCCGCTTTCGGTGTAGTGATACATAATTATATTTCTCTCTAATTTAAAGTTTACTCTACGTAAACTGTTACAGTCTTCGCTTCTGGATCCACATCGATTTCTTTCAGTGCGATAACGACTGTTATTCTTTCACCAGCACTGACTCCTAAGAGGGTGCAAATGTAATCACCATTTGCTTGTCTTGCCGGCTCTTCTTGCATAATAGATCTTGAGCTGGATAACACGTTAAAAATGTCTCGAATGGAGACACCTCGTTCTGCCATCCGGTCTTTGGTATGCTTACCAATTCTAATCCTATGCTTGTGGTTTGTTGCTAAATCATTAATTGTCTTTTTAGCTGTCCCCATTCTCAATGGGAACTCGCTTACTGGTGTTGGGTCTGAGTTGTTAGTCATAACTAATTCTTCTTATTTTGTATCATAGTGATACATTGCTGTGAGAATGTCAAATGTATCTTGGTGATACATGATTATTTTAGTGAGTAGCCTTCATAAATATGAAACTAACAAGGCGTTTAAGGCAGATTCGCAACGCTCGGCATTTTAGGTTTGATTCAACTTTAGTGTTTACGGCACAATGGTTTAGGTTAGGTGTAAGCGTTGCTCACTACTTAACGCGGCGTTATGTTTTTAAGGAAGCTATGACTAAAGTTTTGGATTTTATAAGAGAAAATATCAGGTTCTTATTCGCAGTATGCGCAAACTTGGTAGCACTTGTTGTCGCCATTATTTGGGCGGTTGATAGTAACTGGCAAACAGGTGCTCCTTTAGAAATGGAGCCAATCGTTACATCGATAGCTTTATTTGCAACGCTTCTCGGATTGAATTTTGTGAATGATAAACTTACCAAACCACATATCAAGGTTACATTATCCATGTCATATGCTGAACATCCAATACATGGACCGATGAATGGTATTAATATTAGGCTCGAAAATCACTCAGTGATTAAAACCTTTATTAAAAATTTTCAAGCTCAGTTACCAGAGTCGAAGCAAGTGTTACAGTTTATGTGGGATGGTTTTACCGAGGCTCGCATTTCAAATGTTACTTTAGAGCCTGGAGAGGCGTTTTCTTTTAATATTGTTAAGAAAAATTTTGGTGCTTCATCTCGAGTAGTCGAAAAATATGGGGACTTTGTCGTTACCACTGAAACAGGGTATCAGTTTGTGGTACCAGCTAAAATCTTTAAAGAGCATCTGGAAATCCTATTCAGTTAAAAACATAACAAACAATTTAAGAGTGATTCGGCACGCGTGGCATTTTTACTATGCGTCGGCTTTGGTGTTTAAGGTGGTCTGCGGCAACATCAGTATTGCGTGCCTCACACCTTAATTGGGCGTTAGTCGCCAGAAAAAGCTAGCGGTTAAAATCATGTTTCTAAGCTCAAAACTTGGCTACTGGTTACTGGTTGTTTGATTCATAGCTCCATCTTCGACGGTCAAAGCTCAGTTTCATCGGTTCTAGATCAATTCATTGCTAATTTCCAAGCGGTTGTTTCGTTCTTTGGTGGTGATAGAGCGGGGCAATCGAAAATCTGTTTTTGGTTGCAAACCTGCTCGGTGAGTTTGTTGGTTTAAAAGCGTATTTACTTGCTGAAAGGACGTTTTCTCTGGTGTGGTACGTTCCACGTGGTTTCAGTGACTTTGTTGAAAGTCCGCACTGTGAGATTGGCTTTCCAAAAGTGTTTTTTGGTGTTGTCAGTCCGTTCTCTACGGCGTTGTTTGTTCCAAGTGGTTTCATTGAGTAGCCGCTTTGAGACTACGCCTGACTTAAATGCATCAAAGCACATAAAGTTTGTTGTTCGCAAAGTTTAGTTCGGCTTAAAATTGTCGCTCGGTGCCTCGCGACTAACAAACTGCTCAAGAGGGATTCGCAACGCGTGGCATTTTTACTATGCGTTGAATTTAGTGATTAAGGTGGTTT
>NZ_LNRB01000044.1:0-3963 GCF_001557945.1 Vibrio sp. CUB2
GCGAGCGGCTCAGCCGGTTACGAGCCATTTGTTGGGCTCTCCACGCCTGATAGGAGTACCTTTTAAAGTGTCTGTTGTATCGGGAATTGCGTTCAATTTCTCGATAGATAGTAGCTTTGTGACGACCCAGTTGTTTAGCTATTTTAGCGGTACTAATTCCTTGCTTTCTGAGTGCAGAAATCATATACCTTTCGTTCTCAGTGAGGTGCGTGTATCTCATGTTTTTTACTTCTTGGCGGGAGCAAACTTCATGATTATCGCATCTCACTGTTTTTATGTTCAGAGGTGTCGCACTTCGTACTTGAATCCAAGACGAAATTCAACAACGTATTGGAGATTTAAGAGGTGCTATTTGGCTACATTTCTGGATGAAAGGCGCTTATGCTGGTCCAGGGGCAACAGTTGATAATAATCCTGAGCGAGTTATTGAAAATGATAAGGTTGTGTATTTCGTTTCAGATGATGACGAATTCAGCCAAAAAATATTCAAGTCGGTAGAGAAAGTAGAATTATTCTTTGGCCCAAAAATTCGGGGTAAATAAACATAACAAACTGTTTAAGAGGGATTCGCAACGCGTGGCATTTTTACTATGCGTTGATTTTAGTGATTAGGGTGGTGTGCGATGGCTTCGGTAATGCGTTGCTCACCCCTTAACAGAGCGTTAGTACGGGTTTGACATCAAAGGTCATAAGTTTTGGTGTTTATCTGTTTTGGCGCTCGTATTTACACCTTTCAGTTAGTGCCTTTCACGTTCTTTCCGGTGGCACTATATGCGAAGTGTTCGCTTTGATTTCATCGCTTACGGCTTCTAACTCTTAGCCTATTTCTTTGGTGCTTCTTCATTTTCGTGGTGGCTTTTGAGAAAACCTTGATTACTTTTGTTGTGGCTGTTGAAGTACGAGGAAAGAATCCTTTTCTAATTTGAAGCAAGTGAAAGTAGGACAGTTCAGTGCGTTTTTCTTCTAGCCAACTTTCGTCTTTCAATCGGGGTAAAGTTTTGTAGCTGCCCGTCTCACTTCAGTGTTCAAAGCCTTTCATATCATGTCAGTTTTCAATATCTTGGAGCGCATAAATAGAAGTAGCGCATGTACTAACAAATTGCTTAAGAGTGATTCGTAACGCGTGGCATTTTTACTTTGCGGTGGCTTATGGTGATTAAGGCGCTGTGCGGTAGCTTTTGTATTGCGTTACTCACACCTTAGCAAGGCGTTATACCTTAAGAGGAAAGCATGGACATTGTACTAGGTACTTATAAAGATCCTGCTTATGGTCTTGATTGGCATGAACAAACAGATGAAATTGAAAACTCAATTAGAAAGCAATTGAAAAAATCAGAACTTCCAGTGGAGTGTTCAATTCAAGAGCACAATATTGGTCGTGGGGCTGACAATCCAGTTACAGTCGTTCAAGTTCTTTCTATTCTTGGTTTAGTCGGTTTTGTCATTCCTGAAGCACATAAACGAGTTCGAGAATCTATAGAAGAATGGTCGCGTATTAAAGGTCATTTTACAAAGCTGTATACGCTTTTGTCTCGAAATTATCGGGTAATAGCTCTACCAGAAGAAGTTCTCTTTATTAAAGCAGTTGAAGCGTTGCTCAGTGAAACAGAATCTAATGATGCCGCATTTGTTAGTTACGAAACAATCCATAGTGTCGGTAGTTACGAAAAGTATTCTGGTCTAAAAGGCTTCTACTTTGATTGTAAGGGTAAGCAATGGCGTGTTGTTATTGATGGTCAAGGTGAAGTGAAACTGATAGAACAGGCTTAGTATCAAGTTTGAAGTGCGACACTTTCTACAGATGCGCATGAATATACTCCGTTGGTGTCCTATACCCAAGTCTTTTGCGTGGGCGCGTATTTAATTTGTGTGCAATTTCATTACAGAGCTTCTGTGTCACGTGTGACATAGAAGTTCGTTTTGGTAAGTATTGTCGTATCAAGCCATTGGTGTTTTCATTAGTGCCTCGCTCCCATGAGTGGTATGGATTTGCAAAGTAAAACATACAGTTATGATGTTTTTCTAGTTGCGTATAACCATGAAATTCAGTGCCGTTATCCGCAGTTATCGTCTTAAACGGTAAGTCAGAGCGGGTCATGATTTTGCTCATTCTTACGTTGAGCGACTCGCTTGTTCTATCGTCCATTTGTCCGATAAAAGTGTAGCCAGTCATTCTGTCGACTAAAGTGACGATACAGTGCTTGGTTCCACGGCCAACGACGGTATCAATTTCCCAATGACCAGGCTCTTTTTTATGCTCAGCATTTGCTGGTCTTTCGGTAATATGGCGCTTTGCAGCTAGCCGTCCACGGCTGTCTTTTGAGTTATACCTTTTACGCCTTTTCTTAGTGGATTGGCGTAGGTGCTTCCATAGTGTTCCACCGAGCGTTTTGTCGTTCCAAATATGCTGATAAATGAGCTCGTGGCTCATTGTTGGATAGCCTCTTACCCTTAGGTGTCCGACGATTTGGTCAGGGCTCCAATCCAGTCGTAGCAAGGCTTCAGGTAACCTGAAGTCGATTTCGCTGTAGCGCTTATTTCTGCGCGATCGGCTTAGCCGGTTGCGAGCCATTTGTTGGGCTCTCCATGCCTGATAGGAGTACCTTTTAAAGTGTCTGTTGTATCGGGAATTACGTTCAATTTCTCGATAGATAGTAGCTTTGTGACGACCCAGTTGTTTAGCTATTTTAGCGGTACTAATTCCTTGCTTTCTGAGCGCAGAAATCATATACCTTTCGTTCTCAGTGAGGTGCGTGTATTTCATGTTTTTTACTTCTTGGCGGGAGCAAAGTTCATGATTATCGCATCTCACTGTTTTTATGTTCAGAGGTGTCGCACTTCGTACTTGAATCCAAGATGCCTAACAAACTGCTCAAGAGGGATTCGCAACGCGTTAGACTAATCAGGGAGATAAAGATGTCACTTTGGGTTTTGGTTCCGCTTTCATTTTTCCAGCTTGGAGTAGGTAGCATTATTGGTTTTGGACTTATATTTCTCTCAGGTATAGATCGAGGAGAGAAGCTTTCTGAGTTCAACAATAATGTTTGTGTAGCGCTATGGTTTCTATATGTCTTTTCGGTGTTCACGAGTTTCGGACTAGTAATTTATTTTTTCTTAATTGATAGTCAAGCATCGTATTATCTATGGTATTTAACGCAATGGGTAGTATTGGCCGTTCTTGTAGGCTACTGGCGAATAGCGAGCGTAAAATTAGCCTAACAAACAGTTCAAGAGGGATTCACAACGCGTGGCATTTTTACTATGCGTTGGTTTTGGTGTTTAAGGCGGTATGTTGCGGCTTCGGTATTGCGTTGTTCACCCCTTAACTGGGCGTTAGTTTGCAAGAGGAAAAACGCAGCTATATCGCAAGATCTAGTGGTAAAAACTCAAAGTTTAAGTTGTCGTATTGGTTTTCAATTTCAATGTTAACTGGCGTGGTGAAAATCCAAAATTGGTATCGCTTCAGCGGTTGATTTGTTCTTTGGTGTGGCGACTTTTGGGTTAACTGCGTTGAACTTTTTTGTTGAAACTCTGCTCGCTGAGTTTGTTGGTACAAAAGCTGATTTACTCGCTGAAATGACGTTTTCTCTGGTGTGGTAAGTTCATGTGGTTTCATTGACTAGCCGTTTTTAGACTACGCTTGACTTAAGTGCATCAAAGTACACAAAGTTTATTGTTTTCAAAATTTAAAATAACGTAAAATCAAAGCCTTTGGTTTGCAAACTAACAAACTGCTCAAGAGGGATTCACAACGCGTGGCATTTTTACTATGCGTTGATTTTAGTGATTAAGGTGGTATGCGGCGACTTCGGTATTGCGTTGCTCACCCCTTAGCAGGGCGTTAGCTGATAATATTACTTTGAAGTACGGGGATTTAAATTGGAAAAAAAACATGAGCAGTCCATCATTGATGGCTTTTTCGATCATTTTAAAGAAGTTGCAATAGAAAAAGGCGAAAAATTG
>NZ_LNRB01000045.1:0-3918 GCF_001557945.1 Vibrio sp. CUB2
AGCGAGAAGCGAGAAGCGAGAAGCGAGAAGCGAGAAGCGAGAAGCGAGAAGCGAGAAGCGAGAAGCGAGAAGCGAGAAGCGAGAAGCGAGAAGCGAGAAGCGAGAAGCGAGAAGCGAGAAGCGAGAAAATTCTTAAGGGTTGGCGTATACACGTCAACCCTTTTTGTTTTTCGGGATTCGGGATTCGCCTCAATTTTGTCTTCTTAAGAACAAACTCCGTCAGCACTTACTGCACCTCAACTTCTTTCAATTCTATCCCAACGAACACTTCCGATTTTAACAGCGAAGCACTCCCACGGTTCGAAGGAAAAAGTCCATCTTCATAAAAACAAAAAGGCTTGGTCAACGGCGACCAAGCCTTTTAATTAGATGTTGTGTTTTATGTTGTATTTATTGACCCCAGTCTATCTGGAGTTCTTTACTAACTTAGATAGAAATTAGCCGCCTACTGCGATGTTCTTCATATCAGTCATGTAACCACGTAGCTCTTCACCGATGTACTCTACTGGGTGGTTACGAATCGCTTCGTTTACTGCAATTAGCGTAGCGTTGTCGACTTGGTTAGACGACTCGCCTAGGCCTTTACCGATTACGTCGATGCTTACTGATGGCATGAACTTCTCACGTAGTAGCGGTGTTGCTACGTTAGCGAATAGGTAGTTACCGTACTCTGCTGTATCTGAAATTACCACGTTCATTTCGTATAGGCGCTTACGTGCAACTGTGTTTGCGATTAGCGGTAGCTCGTGTAGTGACTCGTAGTATGCAGATTCATCGATGATGCCTGATGCTGTCATTGCTTCGAACGCTAGCTCAACACCGGCACGAACCATAGCTACCAATAGAATGCCGTTGTCGAAGTACTCTTGCTCAGAGATTTCGATATCGCCTGCTGGGTAGTTTTCGAAAGCAGTTTCGCCCGTTTCTTCACGCCAGCCTAGTAGGTTTGCATCGTCGTTTGCCCAGTCAGCCATCATAGTGCTTGAGAATTCACCTGTGATGATGTCATCCATGTGCTTGTTGTATAGCGGACGCATTAGCTCTTTTAGCTCTTCAGAAAGCTCAAATGCTTTTACTTTTGCTGGGTTTGATAGACGATCCATCATGTGGGTAATACCACCAAACTTAAGCGCTTCAGTGATGGTTTCCCAACCATATTGTAGAAGTTTACCTGCGTAGCTTGGGTCGATGCCGTCAGCTACCATCTTCTCGTAAGAAACGATAGAACCAGCTTGTAGCATGCCACATAGGATAGTTTGCTCACCCATTAGGTCAGATTTAACTTCTGCTACGAATGAAGACTCTAGACAACCTGCGCGGTGGCCACCTGTACCTGCAGCCCAAGCTTTCGCGATATCCCAACCTTCACCTTTTGGATCATTCTCTGGGTGAACCGCGATTAGTGTTGGTACACCGAAACCACGTTTGTACTCTTCGCGTACTTCTGTACCTGGACACTTAGGTGCAACCATCACAACCGTTAGGTCTTTACGGATCTGCATGCCTTCTTCAACAACGTTGAAACCGTGTGAGTAGCCAAGTGCTGCGCCTTCTTTCATCAACGGCATTACCGTTTCAACAACGTTCGTGTGTTGCTTGTCTGGTGTTAGGTTGATTACTAGGTCAGCTTCTGGGATTAGCGTTTCGTAGCTGCCTACTTCAAAGCCATTATCTTTTGCGTTTTTGAAAGATTGACGTTGCTCGTCGATCGCAGCTTGGCGTAGAGCGTAAGCAACGTCTAGACCAGAGTCACGCATGTTTAGGCCTTGGTTAAGACCTTGAGCACCACAACCTACGATGACCACTTTCTTACCTTTTAGGTAATCTGCTTCTGATGCGAATTCTTCGCGGTCCATAAAGCGACAACGACCAAGTTGGTCCAATTGCTCACGCAAGTTTAGGGTATTGAAATAGTTAGCCATCTGGGTGCTCCTTAACATTCTTCCATAGAGGTCGGTATTTGTGTTACCGAATGAGTTCATACTAAAACAGACATTCTGTTGCTGAAAGTGATATATTCACAATTACTTATTGCAATTAATGCAACATGGAAGTGAAGATTTAATGAACATCAAAAGCCTGCAACTATTCATTCACCTATGTGATAGTAAAAGCTTCGCTAAGACAGCGGCAGCAATGCATATCAGCCCTTCCGCACTGAGTCGGCAGATCCAGAAATTGGAAGAAGAAACACACCAACAGCTGTTCTTGCGTGATAACCGAAGTGTCGAATTAACGGTTCAAGGAAAGAAGCTGTTGCCTGTTGCACTAAAGATCTTGGGTGAATGGCAGCAATACCAAAGCTACGTCAAAGGAACGGAAGACGAGTTAAAAGGGGAGATACGTTTATTTTGCTCGGTAACGGCAAGTTACAGCCACCTCCCAGAACTTATTTCTGAATTCCGCATTCAGCATCCATTTATTGAATTCAAACTCTCTACCGGCGATCCAGCCCAAGCCATCGATAAGATTCTGGCGGATGAAGCTGATATCGCGATCTCTGCAAAGCCGGACCAACTACCCGCTAAAGTTGCTTTTGAACCAATCAGCGAGATACCTCTATCGGTTATTGCCCCAGTTGGAGTCAGCAGTTTTGCCGAAGAGCTACAGAAAGAACCCCCAGATTGGTCAACGATCCCTTTTATTCTCCCAGAAGCAGGCACAGCAAGAGAAAGAGCGAATGTTTGGTTTAAGCAAATGAAGATCAAACCAAACATCTACGCACAAGTGGCAGGTCACGAAGCCATTGTCAGTATGGTGGCTTTAGGTTGTGGCATCGGTATCGCACCAGATGTGGTAATCAACAACAGCCCTGTCAGAGAGAAGATAAATAGGCTTAAAGTTCTACCTATAAAACCATTTGAGCTGGGAGTCTGTTGCATCAAGAGCCAGCTAGAAAACCCATTAGTGAAAGCTCTATGGGAAGTCGCAGAAAGTAAGTATATATCCCTGTAGATATGCCTCATTCAAATGAAATAAAAAGCCCGTTACACAAATAACGGGCATTTTCTTTACAGTAAACCTCGAAGGCAAAATATAGAACCGCACTTGAGGGGAGCTAACGTCACTACTCATATAATAAAGACACCATTAGCAATGCGAGCAGATTAAGTAAGTGCTTACCTTTAATTATTTTTAAAATTTGGAAAATGGATACCGAGAAAAGAGAAATAAGGTCTTTATCTGACAGAGCAAACTCCGCAACAAACGCAGAGATCTGACGATATTAGAAACGACAAAGTCTAGTACCAAAGGCTGGGGGTCTATATAAGTAGCAGAATGGTGAGGATGCCTACTCGTCCGGGCTTGCAGACAACTGGCTCTCATTCCCTGAAGAGGAAAAATCTCTTTGCTTTTAAACGACAAAACCCTGTCAGAAGACTGGGTTTCTAAATAAATAGTAGAGCGGCTGGACTTACACACGAGCGGGACTCGTTGGTCGTAGACCAAAATAATAGCGCAAACGAAAAAGCCCTAGCATTTCTGCTAGGGCTTTGTCTGAATAAGTGGCGGAGCGGACGGGACTCGAACCCGCGACCCCCGGCGTGACAGGCCGGTATTCTAACCAACTGAACTACCGCTCCGCACTGGTTAGACATTTAAGTCTAAATTTAAAGCCTGGCGATGTCCTACTCTCACATGGGGAAGCCCCACACTACCATCGGCGCTAATTCGTTTCACTTCTGAGTTCGGAATGGAAATCAGGTGGGTCCAAATCGCTATGGTCGCCAAGCAAATTCTTTAATTCGGAAAACTGATTTTAAGTTCTATTTACACATTCAATGTTCTTACATTGAGTCCATCAAAACCCCTTGGGTGTTGTATGGTTAAGCCTCACGGGCAATTAGTACAGGTTAGCTCAACGCCTCACAACGCTTACACACCCTGCCTATCAACGTTCTAGTCTCGAACAACCCT
>NZ_LNRB01000046.1:0-3575 GCF_001557945.1 Vibrio sp. CUB2
CAAGCGAGTCGCTCAACGTAAGAATGAGCAAAATCATGACCCGCTCTGACTTACCTTTTAAGACGATAACTGCGGATAACGGCACTGAATTTCATGGTTATGCACAACTAGAAAAACATCATAACTGTCTGTTTTACTTTGCAAACCCATACCACTCATGGGAACGAGGCACTAATGAGAACACTAATGGCTTGATACGACAATACTTACCAAAACGAACTTCTATGTCACACGTAACACAGAAGCTCTGCAATGAAATTGCGCACAAATTAAATACGCGCCCACGCAAAAGGCTTGGGTATAGGACACCAACGGAGTATATTCATGCGCATCTGTAGAAAGTGTCGCACTTCAAACTTGATACTAAGCTGATTATTCACCGTCTACATATAGCTTTCTTTTAAATGACTCACTGTCAAAACGTTTGATGTTTTGCAGGATGTCTATCGTCGACTTGCTGATTGGCTCTTGTGAACCAGCGATAGAATTAATGAAATAAACTATACGGCACCATGCTTTGAAGTGCTCATTAGTCAGTTCTGATGCTACGGGTAGCAAATTCTCTAACGTACGAGACTCTCTCATGCAATGCTGTTGGATAGAGGTTAAAGCAGCTTCATCTAGACCGTTAGATTTAACGTACTGAATAAGATTATCGATCTGCTCGATGTTCTTTTCATGATCCTTACCGAAGAATCTGCCAACTCGATATTCCTGAGGAACATTTTTAAAGCTGTGCTTTAGAAAAAAGATCAAGTACTCACGTAAGCGTCGTTCCAAAGAAACTAACTTCTTTTTCTTACTATTTTCTTGCCAACGATCAAACACCCAAAGGATGATTAACAGCTCAATACAAACGCCCATTAACTCGGGGGTAAGATTTCCAACTAAAAAGTTATCGGAATCCCCAAAGTATGCAGCTAATGACAAAAGTGCCAAAGCCGTGATTAAAATTGCTGAAAATGCTTTCTGATTAAGTTTTTCGAATCTCATACAAAATACGTTGATACAAAAGGTGGCGTATTCTACTTTGAAATAACCAAGTTGCATATAGATTCGTAGCAGCATAACGCCCTGTTAAGGGGTGAGCAACGCAATACCATAGCCGCCGCATAACACCCTAAACACGACAACCAACGCATAGTAAAAATGCCACGCGTTGCGAATCCCTCTTAAACAGATTGTTAGTTTTACTTAACTTTTAATGCGGCCAAGCTCTTTTTGTAACATAGAGGTAATATCGACTGTTTCCCCACATTTTCTCTTCAAGGCTTTTTGCCACTCTAAGTTGTTTTTTAATGCCCACTCCAAGTCTTTTTCCCTCGATGAAAAAGATAGCCCTCGAGGCCTAGTGTGGGGGTAGTAAGCAATGGGAGCCCTAAGAACAAAGTCCATCCGAACGACTTTAGATTTAGGTATGAGCTCAAACTGAGACGCTTCATAATTCCACGTTACAACGTTATCACTTGTACTCGCAATGATACCAACACAACCTCTACCAAGTTGGTCTTGTTCAGTAATCAGTCTATACCTTGGTAACCTTTCACTTGTTTGTACTTCAATAGAGCGAGTCATATTCACTTCGTGACTTAGCTTGTTCAAGAGAACCAATAAAACAACAATTAACAGCGACAAAAAACCAAACATAAATGTAATGACTTTTCCTATTTTACCCTCTTTCTTTAGTTTTCTGAGAATTGAGGGGAACGTGATTATAAATACGCCAAATAACAACAACATCATCGTTTGATGAACTAGAGAAAATACTACTCCTGAACTCAAAGCAACAGAGTACACATCAGATAGATTAGCAACGTGTAGAAATTCAATGCCGTAATCACCAAACAACTCATTCGCATGTAGGTAACAAAGAAGAGTAAACAACGAGGCACTAACCGAAGCCAAAAGAAAATAGTGGTCTGACGCTAACCTAATAACGATAGTTAACCAACCTCTTAGAACATTGAGTTTTTTTGTAACGTCTAACTTTATTTCAGGATCTATCTCATCCCGCATACTACTTTTCTCATCGTAAATGTTTAGCTAGGAAAACTAACGCCTTGCTAAGGTGTGAGCAACGCAATACCTTAGCCTCCGCATAATACCTTAAACACATAAACCGACGCATAGTAAAAATGCCACGCGTTGCGAATCACTCTTAAGCAACTTGTTATACCGCTTGGTTGAGGCTAAAATGACCAACATAAAGACCACTTAAGAGACCGATTATATGACCACTAGAATATTAGCCGATGTTGCTGCAAGCATTACTGAGTTGAAAGCTAACCCTATGAAAGTTGCAACTAGTGCTTACGGCGAACCTGTAGCTGTATTAAACCGAAATGAACCAGCATTTTATTGCGTACCTGCCGAAGCGTACGAAATGATGATGGACAGACTCGAAGATCTTGAACTACTCGCTATCGCTAAAGAGCGTGAATCTGAAGAGAGCATTTCGGTAAATATTGATGACCTATAAACTCGACTTTAAAAAGAGCGCCCTCAAAGAGTGGAAAAAGCTTGGTTCTACTCTGCAACAACAATTTAAGAAAAAGCTAATCGAGCGCTTAGATAACCCACATGTTCCGGCTTCAAAATTGTCTGGAGCTGACAACATGTATAAAATTAAGTTGCGTCAATCGGGCTACCGTCTCGTCTACAAAGTTGAAGACGATGTGATCATTGTAACCGTCCTAGCAGTTGGAAAGCGCGAACGTAGCGATGTTTACCGTAAAGCCATGAAAAGGTTAGATGACTGATTGCGGTATAACGCCGCGTTAAGTAGTGAGCAACACGACCACCTAAGCTAAATCACTACACCGTAAACACAAAAGCTGATTTGAGCTTAAAATGCCTAGCGTTGCGAATCTGCCTTAAATGCTTTGTTAGTTGCCTTTTCCCAAAGCATTATTGATGTGTCGGCAATTTTACTAAACCATGTTTCAAAAAATGCATCACGTTTGTTTGATATGACATCAAAGCCTGTCTCATGTGCAACAACTGTATCCCCGTAGACAGATTCCGCAGTAACTGTAACCGTGCAACTATCTAGTTGATCTTCCACTGATTCAGAAAGGCAATAGCTGTAGATAACTTCAGATGAATTGGCACTTAGAGCGAATGGTAATGAGGTCGCAATATCTTTACTATGTGGATTCTTCTGTTGGATGACTTTCGAGAAATCATTGAAGTTAGTAATTTCAATTTCCTCACCAGATGCTAAATGTAACTGAACCCTCTTCAGAATCGCAGCACCATTACCATCGTTGATCAGTTTGAACTCACGAGTTACCTGATTATCTTTAGACGCTGCTGAAAAGTAAGTGTGGATTATAGGTAACAATTCTTTTCGGTTATGCTGACGCTGAATAAATAAGGTTAAACAAGCAACCAACAGCGCTAAAAAAATTAAGATGATTTCCATTAAAACTCCAAAACCTTGGTGGCAACTAACGCCCTGTTAAGGGGTGAGCAACGCAATACCGAAGCCGCCGCATAACACCTTAACCACTAAATTCAACGCATAGTAAAAATGCCACGCGTTGCGAATCCCTCTTGAACAGTTTGTTAGTGCG
>NZ_LNRB01000047.1:0-3519 GCF_001557945.1 Vibrio sp. CUB2
AGCCGATGAAACAGAGCTTTGACCGTCGAAGATGGAACTATGAATCAAACAACCAGTAGCCAAGTTTTGAGCTTAGAAACATGATTTTGACTGCTAGCTTTTTCTGGCGACTAACGCCCTGTTAAGGGGTGAGCAACGCAATACCGATGCCGCCGCATACCACCTTAAACACTAAAACCAACGCATAGTGAAAATACCACGCGTTGCGAATCCCTCTTAAACAGTTTGTTAGGTGAAATTCTTCCTACACGTACAAAGCTAACATTAATGACAGCCAAGTAAGTACAAACATAATGATACTTGTATCTTCGATTTCGTTGTTAATATGTAAGAACAACAGCGTGAAGAAAAATGCAATTGGAGTATTAACCATTGAGGAAAAGTCTTGGGTAATCTCGTGTCCAGTTAGGGCTAAGAATCCGCGCCCCAAAAGTCCAAGCACCGATACTGCAAAAGTCATGCGAATCATCCATATTCTTAAGTGATGATCTGACTTCATCGGTTTCACGAAATTTAATTGGAATACATCTTTTAAAATGGCAATGATTTCTCGATCAGATTTACCCATTTAGTTCCTCTTTTTCACCTAACGCCCTGTTAAGGGGTGAGCAACGCAATACCAAAGTTGCCGCATACCGCCTTAAACACTAAAACCAACGCATAGTAAAAATGCCACGCGTTGCGAATCCCTCTTAAACAGATTGTTATGCATTTGTGCCCGCGACTTGTACGTAACCATCACAAACACCTAATCCATTAGTTAGTTTGGGTAGAACTGTTTTCTCACTCTGCATTTGTCTAAAGATCTGATTTGATGTGTTATGACACATTTTGAGCATTTGCCCTGCTAACGTATCCTTATCTTTGTCTGACGCATAACAAAGCTTTACCTGATGATGTAGATAACTCGATTTAAAGTAGGGTTTAACACGCTTGTTAAATTCTGGTAATGAATCTTTTTCGCTATCAACAATGATAGCGAGCATTTCTTTACCTGTATCAAATGGAAATCGTAAAAAGTTGGTGATTACGAGATGCCAACCTATAAGCTCTGGGTTAATGTGAGGTTGCGGGTTTACAATAATGAACGAGCCAAGGTGAATAAAAGGAACACCGTCGGTACCCACATACTGTGAAACTTTTCCTGGCACTTGGTAACAAGTACAAATGCTAATTTTCTGTCCATTGTATTCGCGAGAATTGGTATCAACGCTAATGATGTAATCGTATCCATTCAGTAACATTGTATCGACATCAAATGCTGCGAACTCACTATGTCCTTGAACACTGCTTAAAACTTTCGGCTTGCCTGAAGCCCTTTCATAACTGCGCTCAACACGAATCGTACTAGGATCTGCTTCAGGAATTATTAAGCCGTCTCGTAAAGGGTCATACGTAAACGAAATCTTATTTACATTTTTATTCACTTGAAACGTAACTTTTTCGTCTCGTGTTTTCTTTTCAGTGCTCAATTACTAATTTCTCCGTTAATGCATAACGCCCTGCTAAGGGGTGAGCAACGCAATACCGAAGCCGCCGCATACCACCTTAATCACTAAATTCAACGCATAGTAAAAATGCCACGCGTTGTGAATCCCTCTTGAGCAGTTTGTTAGTCGCGAGGCACCGAGCGACAATTTTAAGCCGAACTAAACTTTGCGAACAACAAACTTTATGTGCTTTGATGCATTTAAGTCAGGCGTAGTCTCAAAGCGGCTAGTCAATGAAACCACTTGGAACAAACAACGCCGCAGAAAACGGACTGACAACACCAAAAAGCGCTTTTGGAAAGCCAATCTCACAGTGCGGACTTTCAACAAAGTCACTGAAACCATGTGGAACTTACCACACCAAAGAAAACGTCCTTTCAGCTAGTAAATAAGCCTTTAAACCAACAAACTCACCGAGCAGATTTGCAACCAAAAACAGATTTTCGATTGCCCCGCTCTATCACCACCAAAGAACGAAACAACCGCTTGGGAAATAGCAATGCATTGATTTAGAACCGATGAAAATGAACTTTGACCGTCGAAGATGGAGCTATGAATCAAACAACCAGTAGCCAAGTTTTGAGCTTAGAAACATGATTTTGATTGCTAGCTTTTTCTGGCGACTAACGCCCTGCTAAGGGGTGAGCAACGCAATACAAAAGCCGCCGCATACCACCTTAATCACTAACTTCAACGCATAGTAAAAATGCCACGCGTTGTGAATCCCTCTTGAGCAGTTTGTTAGTCGCGAGGCACCGAGCGACAATTTTAAGCCGAACTAAACTTTGCGAACAACAAACTTTATGTGCTTTGATGCATTTAAGTCAGGCGTAGTCTCAAAGCGGCTACTCAATGAAACCACTTGGAACAAACAACGCCGCAGAAAACGGACTGACAACACCAAAAAGCGCTTTTGGAAAGCCAATCTCACAGAGCGGACTTTCAACAAAGTCACTGAAACCACGTGGAACTTACCACACCAGAGAAAACGTCATTTCAGCGAGTAAATCTGCTTTTGTACCCAACAAACTCACCGAGCGGATTTGCAACCAAAAACAGACTCTCGATTGCCCTGCTCTGTCAGCATCAAAGAACAAAACAACCGCTTGGACACTTGCAAAACTTTGGACTTAAGACAGCTAGAACTAAGCTCTGATGATCGACGATTAATCGATGTACCAAGTAAACAGCTGCTAAATTTTGAGCTTAGAAACATCATCTTGACTTCAAGCTTTTTCTGGCGACTAACGCCCAATTAAGGTGTGAAGCACGCGACCACGATACTTAACTAGGCCACCTTAAACACTAAATTAAACCCAAACCAAAAATGCCAAGCGTGCTGAATCACTCTTAAATTGTTTGTTATATTTAGTCTGTGATTTCAAATATGGAGTCAATGATGATAGGTAAATTACCCCTTACGGACATGGCTCCAAAAACTGAACGCGCATGAACTCCCTTTTCACCAAACACGTCTGCCATTAAATCAGAGCATCCGTCCAACACTTTAGGATGTTGTTCAAAGTCACTGGTGGCATTAACAAAACCTTGGAGTTTTACAACTCGGGCTACTTTGTCTAGCGAGCCCAGTTCGAGTTTAACCGCCGCCAAAATGTCTAAACCCGTAGCTTTGGCAAAAGTGTAACCTTCTTCTGTTGTGTATTCTTGACCTAACTTACCTTTCGGCACTTTGCTTAAGCCAGCCACTGGTCCTTTACCTGAAACATAGAGTAAGTTGCCAGTTCTCACACAATTGCAATAACTACCTTGAGGATCGCTTGCTTGAGGTAACTCCAACCCAAGCTCTGATAGTCTCGTTTCGATGTCCATTTATCCTCCATGATTGAACAAAAATATAACGCCCTGCTAAGGGGTGAGCAACGCAATACCTAAGCCGCTGCAAAACCACCTTAATCACTAAATTCAACGCATAGTAAAAATGCCACGCGTTGCGAATCCCTCTTGAGCAGTTTGTTAGTCGCGAGGCACCGAGCGACAATTTTAAGCCGAACTAAACTTTGCGAACAAC
>NZ_LNRB01000048.1:0-3420 GCF_001557945.1 Vibrio sp. CUB2
GCGAGCGGCTCAGCCGGTTACGAGCCATTTGTTGGGCTCTCCACGCCTGATAGGAGTACCTTTTAAAGTGTCTGTTGTATCGGGAATTGCGTTCAATTTCTCGATAGATAGTAGCTTTGTGACGACCCAGTTGTTTAGCTATTTTAGCGGTACTAATTCCTTGCTTTCTGAGTGCAGAAATCATATACCTTTCGTTCTCAGTGAGGTGCGTGTATCTCATGTTTTTTACTTCTTGGCGGGAGCAAACTTCATGATTATCGCATCTCACTGTTTTTATGTTCAGAGGTGTCGCACTTCGTACTTGAATCCAAGCAGCATAACAAACTGTTTAAGAGTGATTCGCAACGCGTGGCATTTTTACTATGCGTTGCGTTTTGTGTTTAAGGTGGTATGCGGCAGCATCGGTATTACGTTGCTCACACCTTAACAGGGCGTTATGTTTGTGAGGTGTCTCAATAGAACCGATAGGACTATTTTTCGGTGCATGTTCGTAACTTTAAGAGAGAAAATATGACAATTATGTATAAAGAAGAGCATGGTGATTTCTATGTTTATCTTGAAGAGCACCCTAGTGATTGTTGCTGTATGTGGCGCAAAAGTGACGTTATGAATGGAGTGTATTCTATTGAACGTTTAGATGTATTACCTGAACTTCGTGGTCAAGGCATGGGTCGAAACCTACTAAATGCAGCTATTCAACATATTGAATCTGAATATCCTAAAGCGTGTATCGAGATCTCTGCAAAACCTGATGGAGACAG
The DNA here is from genome assembly GCF_001557945.1 of Vibrio sp. CUB2. Classification (NCBI taxonomy): domain Bacteria; kingdom Pseudomonadati; phylum Pseudomonadota; class Gammaproteobacteria; order Vibrionales; family Vibrionaceae; genus Vibrio; species Vibrio sp. CUB2. The sequence continues at coordinate 762 of NZ_LNRB01000048.1, forward strand.
TGATATAACCAAGGAGGATCTCGCAGCATTCTATAAGTCTGCCAATTTTGAAATATACTGGGAGAACTCAAGCCGCATTGACCTTCGACTATACTTGGATGAATCATTAAAGCCTACGCCATTATATGACAGCCCAGAGTATTTCAAGATTACTCTCTGACATTAGCAGCAAAAAAACATAACAAACTGTTCAAGAGGGATTCGCAACGCGTGGCATTTTTACTATGCGTTGATTTTAGTGATTAAGGTGGAGTGCGGTGGTTTCGGTATTGCGTTGCTCACCCCTTAACAGAGCGTTAGTCGCCAGAAAAAGCTAGCAGTCAAAATCATGTTTCTGAGCTAAAAATTTGGCAGCGGTTTGTTTGGTACACAGATTCATCTTCGACGGTCAAAGCTCTGTTTCATCGGTTCTAAATCAATGCATTGCTATTTTCCAAGCGGTTGTTTCGTTCTTTGGTGGTGATAGAGCGGGGCAATCGAAAATCTGTTTTTGGTTTCAACTCCGCTCGGTGAGTTTGTTGGTACAAAAGCCGATTTACTCGCTGAAGTGACTTTTTCTCTGGTGTTGTAAATTCCACGTGGTTTCAGTGACTTTGTTGAAAGTCCGCACTGTGAGATTGGCTTTCCAAAAGCGCTTTTTGGTGTTGTCAGTCCGTTTTCTGCGGCGTTGTTTGTTCCAAGTGGTTTCATTGAGTAGCCGCTTTGAGACTACGCCAGACTTAAATGCATCAAAGCACATAAAGTTTGTTGTTCGCAAAGTTTAGTTCGGCTTAAAATTGTCGTTCGGTGCCTCGCGACTAACAAACTGCTCAAGAGGGATTCGCAACGCGTGGCATTTTCACTATGCGTTGATTTTCGTGATTAAGGTGGTTTGCGGCGGCTTTTGTATTGCGTTGCTCACCCCTTAGCAGGGCGTTAGTCGCCAGAAAAAGCTAGCAATCAAAATCATGTTTCTGAGCTTAAAATTTAGCAGCAGTTTGTTTGGAACACAGATTCATCGTCGATCCTTAGAACTTAGTTTTAGCTGTTTTGAGTCCAAAATTTTGCAAGTGTCCTAGCGATTGTTTTGTTCTTTGGTGCTGACAGAGCAGGGCAATCGAGAGTTTGTTTTTGGTTGCAACTCCGCTCGGTGAGTTTGTTGGTACAAAAGCCGATTTACTCGCTGAAATGACGCTTTCTCTGGTGTGGTAAGTTCCACGTGGTTTCAGTGACTTTGTTGAAAGTCCGTACTGTGAGATTGGCTTTCCAAAAGCGCTTTTTGGTGTTGTCAGTCCGTTTTCTACGACGTTGTTTGTTCTAAGTGGTTTCATTGAGTAGTCGCTTTGAGACTGCGCCTGACTTAAATACATCAATGCACATAAAGTTTGTTGTTCGCAAAGTTTAGTTCGGCTTAAAATTGTCGCTCGGTGCCTCGCGACTAACAAACTGCTCAAGAGGGATTCGCAACGCGTGGCATTTTCACTATGCGTTGAATTTAGTGATTAAGGTGGTTTGCGGCAGCTTCGGTATTGCGTTGCTCACCCCTTAGCAGGGCGTTAGTTTGCTAAAGGCTAGCGGTTAACTAGCCTAAGCTTGCTCTCACATCTGCAATGGTGATGAAGAGCTTGTTTTCGGCATCATGAAATGCTTGAAAACCATAGCGTTCATAGAAATGTTTTGCTCCATCTTTGGCATCAACGATAACAACTGGAAATGCAACGCTATCACTAGCTGCTAATAGTTTTCTGAGTGCGTCGATAAGCAGCCACTCACCAAATCCTTTCCCTTTGTATCGGTCATCGATAGCAAGGCGGGCAATCAGACCACCAGAGGTGGATGATTGGTGTTTTTTTTGTAACTTATCGGGCAATGCCTTTAAGTCAATTGGTGTCATTGTTAGCGTGTAAAAGCCGATGACATGTGAGTTGTCGGTATCATCTTCCAAAACAAACGTTCTGGTGTTGTCTTTTTTTGCTTGCTGACTCGCCATTACTTTTAAGTAATTATTGAGAGCTTCGATACCACAGTTGAATCGGTTTCTATCGTGTTTAGCTTTATCTAGAAGTACCGTATTCATCATTGAATTTTGCTCTCGTATCGATCAGCAGCAGCTTTTAGTTTTGAGTTCTGTGTAGCAGGGCGGTCTAAAGCTTCCATCAGCAACATAGCATCAGCTTGGCTCAGTTTTAAAGCCTGTTCACGTTCGATGACTTGTTTGGCTTTTTCGATTGCAGCGCTTAGAACAAACGAGTTGATGCTAGACATGCCGGCGATCGCGGCAGCCTTAGTAAGTAAGTCTTGTGTATCGACATCAACTCTAGCGGTGATGCGAGGCAAAGTAGTAGCCATAATGTTATCTCCTGTTGTGTCAAAGTGTCACATAGGTATTATGGTCTTAAAGTGTGCAATAAGCAATCTTCGTGTCACTTTGGCACGCAAACTAACAAACAATTTAAGAGTGATTCGGCACGCTTGGCATTTTTACTATGCGTTAATTTTAGTGATTAAGGTGGTATGCGGTGGCATCGGTATTGCGTGCCTCACACCTTAATTGGGCGTTAGCTGATAATATTACTTTGAAGTACGGGGATTTAAATTGGAAAAAAAACATGAGCAGTCCATCATTGATGGCTTTTTCGATCATTTTAAAGAAGTTGCAATAGAAAAAGGCGAAAAATTG
>NZ_LNRB01000049.1:0-2948 GCF_001557945.1 Vibrio sp. CUB2
CATTGAGTCCATCAAAACCCCTTGGGTGTTGTATGGTTAAGCCTCACGGGCAATTAGTACAGGTTAGCTCAACGCCTCACAACGCTTACACACCCTGCCTATCAACGTTCTAGTCTCGAACAACCCTTTAGGATACTTAAAGTATCAGGGAAGACTCATCTCAGGGCTCGCTTCCCGCTTAGATGCTTTCAGCGGTTATCGATTCCGAACTTAGCTACCGGGCAATGCGTCTGGCGACACAACCCGAACACCAGAGGTTCGTCCACTCCGGTCCTCTCGTACTAGGAGCAGCCCCCTTCAATCTTCCAACGCCCACGGCAGATAGGGACCGAACTGTCTCACGACGTTCTAAACCCAGCTCGCGTACCACTTTAAATGGCGAACAGCCATACCCTTGGGACCGACTTCAGCCCCAGGATGTGATGAGCCGACATCGAGGTGCCAAACACCGCCGTCGATATGAACTCTTGGGCGGTATCAGCCTGTTATCCCCGGAGTACCTTTTATCCGTTGAGCGATGGCCCTTCCATTCAGAACCACCGGATCACTATGACCTGCTTTCGCACCTGCTCGAATTGTCATTCTCGCAGTCAAGCGGGCTTATGCCATTGCACTAACCTCACGATGTCCAACCGTGATTAGCCCACCTTCGTGCTCCTCCGTTACTCTTTGGGAGGAGACCGCCCCAGTCAAACTACCCACCAGGCACTGTCCGCAACCCCGATTAGGGGTCGACGTTAGAACATCAACACTACAAGGGTGGTATTTCAAGGACGGCTCCACAAATACTGGCGTACTTGCTTCAAAGCCTCCCACCTATCCTACACATGTAGGGTCAATGTTCAGTGCCAAGCTGTAGTAAAGGTTCACGGGGTCTTTCCGTCTAGCCGCGGGTACACTGCATCTTCACAGCGATTTCAATTTCACTGAGTCTCGGGTGGAGACAGCGTGGCCATCATTACGCCATTCGTGCAGGTCGGAACTTACCCGACAAGGAATTTCGCTACCTTAGGACCGTTATAGTTACGGCCGCCGTTTACCGGGGCTTCGATCAAGAGCTTCGACCGAAGTCTAACCCCATCAATTAACCTTCCGGCACCGGGCAGGCGTCACACCGTATACGTCATCTTACGATTTTGCACAGTGCTGTGTTTTTAATAAACAGTTGCAGCCACCTGGTATCTGCGACTCTCGTCAGCTCCATCCGCGAGGGACTTCACCATCAAGAGCGTACCTTCTCCCGAAGTTACGGTACCATTTTGCCTAGTTCCTTCACCCGAGTTCTCTCAAGCGCCTTGGTATTCTCTACCCGACCACCTGTGTCGGTTTGGGGTACGATTCCTTACAATCTGAAGCTTAGAGGCTTTTCCTGGAAGCATGGCATCAATGACTTCACTACCGTAGTAGCTCGACGTCGTGTCTCAGCCTTAAGAAGAGCCGGATTTACCTAACTCTTCAGCCTACGCACTTGAACCTGGACAACCGTCGCCAGGCCCACCTAGCCTTCTCCGTCCCCCCATCGCAATTGTAAGAAGTACGGGAATATTAACCCGTTTCCCATCGACTACGCCTTTCGGCCTCGCCTTAGGGGTCGACTTACCCTGCCCCGATTAACGTTGGACAGGAACCCTTGGTCTTCCGGCGAGGAGGTTTTTCACCCCCTTTATCGTTACTCATGTCAGCATTCGCACTTCTGATACGTCCAGCATGCGTTACCACACACCTTCAACCGCTTACAGAACGCTCCCCTACCCAATGCACAAAGTGCATTGCCGCAGCTTCGGTTTACTACTTAGCCCCGTTACATCTTCCGCGCAGGCCGACTCGACCAGTGAGCTATTACGCTTTCTTTAAATGATGGCTGCTTCTAAGCCAACATCCTGGCTGTCTGAGCCTTCCCACATCGTTTCCCACTTAGTAGTAATTTGGGACCTTAGCTGGCGGTCTGGGTTGTTTCCCTCTCCACGACGGACGTTAGCACCCGCCGTGTGTCTCCCGGATAGTACTTACTGGTATTCGGAGTTTGCAAAGGGTTGGTAAGTCGGGATGACCCCCTAGCCTTAACAGTGCTCTACCCCCAGTAGTATTCGTCCGAGGCGCTACCTAAATAGCTTTCGGGGAGAACCAGCTATCTCCAGGTTTGATTGGCCTTTCACCCCTAGCCACAAGTCATCCGCTAATTTTTCAACATTAGTCGGTTCGGTCCTCCAATTGATGTTACTCAATCTTCAACCTGCCCATGGCTAGATCACCTGGTTTCGGGTCTATATCCAGCGACTGAGTCGCGCAGTTAACACTCGCTTTCGCTACGGCTCCCCTAGATGGTTAACCTTGCCACTGAATATAAGTCGCTGACCCATTATACAAAAGGTACGCAGTCACACCACGAAGGTGCTCCTACTGCTTGTACGTACACGGTTTCAGGTTCTATTTCACTCCCCTCACAGGGGTTCTTTTCGCCTTTCCCTCACGGTACTGGTTCACTATCGGTCAGTCAGTAGTATTTAGCCTTGGAGGATGGTCCCCCCATATTCAGACAGGATATCACGTGTCCCGCCCTACTCGATTTCACTTTAAATGCGTTGCCGGTTACGGGGCTATCACCCTGTATCGCACAACTTTCCAGAAGTTTCACCTGACGCATAAAAAGCTTAAGGGCTAGTCCAATTTCGCTCGCCGCTACTTTCGGAATCTCGGTTGATTTCTTTTCCTCGGGGTACTTAGATGTTTCAGTTCCCCCGGTTCGCCTCGCTGCGCTATGTATTCACGCAGCGATACTTGCTTATGCAAGTGGGTTTCCCCATTCGGAAATCCCAGACTCAAATGGTTTTTACTACCTAATCTGGGCTTATCGCAAGTTAATACGTCCTTCATCGCCTCTGACTGCCAAGGCATCCACCGTGTACGCTTAGTCACTTAACCATACAACCCGAAGGAGTTTCGAGTTG